>NZ_CP053347.1 GCF_013113735.1 Sphingomonas sp. AP4-R1 | reverse complement strand
GCGACCACCAGGTATGTGTCGATAGAGCGTAGAAGGCTGAACGCCCAGCTGGCGAGCGACCTCCTCAACCGTGATTGAGGGATCGGACAGCATTGCCTTGGCTCGCCGGATCTCGGGTTCACCCATAGCAGGCTTACGACCGCCACGCCTGCCAAGCGCGCGGGCCTGGGCGAGGCCCGCATGTGTCCGCTCGAGGGTGAGCTCGCGTTCAAACTCAGCAATCGCAGCGAGAAGATGAAAGGTCAGTCGGCCGCTGGGACTGGTGGTATCGATTGCCTGGGTTATGACCTTGAGACCAATCTCGCGAGTTTGTAGCAGCTCGGCCGTTTCGACTAACTGTCGAACCGATCGTGCCAAGCGGTCCAGCTTCCATACGACCAATGCGTCGCCAGCCCGCAGATACCCAAGCGCCGCCTGCAGCTCCGGTCTATCCCGCTGCGCTCCTGAGGCCTTCTCGGTAAATATCTTATCGCAGCCGACAGCCCGCAACGCCTCGAGCTGTAATGCAGGATTCTGATCTCGGGTCGAGACACGGGCATAGCCAACAAGCATCGCAATCCTCCGAAAACTCATGCCGACAGGGCCGGATTTCGGAGAGGCATACAAGAGACCATTTTCGGAGACAATAGCCAAGAACGAAAGGAGTACGTTTTTCTGCTAAGGTGCTCTCCGTCAAACCGCCGTTTGCGGGAACGTCCAAGCACCCGCCCACGAGTGTTGGTTTAGGGGCGACTTAAAACGGCGTGCCAACAGCTCGGATGACGGCAACCCGCTCCATGCGGCACCGGATCACTCACATGGTGATCGCGCCATTGATAGCGACGATGAAATCGTCAAAACCCTGAAAACTAATCGACGATGCATTAGCCTGCACATAACTGCCCAAAGCAATTTTTCCAAAATGCTTCGTAGCATCAAATTTTTTGGCTGCTGAGAATGATTTTCCATTTAGCTTCACCGCCTTAACGCTGGCCGGAAGAAGATCTTCAATGGCAGTATGTGTCTTTGAACCGACATGAGGAGTTTTCACAAGTATGAGGCCATCAGTTATCTTATGAGCCATGATTGGATCGGACAAAGATATATTTGTTTTATATATACCGTTGACCATGTTGATAACGTCGGCGCCGCCTGAATCGTTGTCGATAATTATTATAACAGGCTTATGCCGAAGCGATCTGTTAAATCGCTTTTCCTGTTTATGATATAAGTATAGGAAACGCTTAATATTTCCTGCGCCTCCCGTCAGGCCGATAACCTTTGCAGCAACCGTATTAAACCGAAAGAATGTTGGTAAGATCTCGGGCTTACCCGACACGACCTTCTTTAGTTCAGGAACAAGCAGAGTTGTATTGTTTATAATGGCAGATCGTAGATAAAATATATCTGACGGCCCCTCGGTCAGTATGAGCGGCTTTGAATTTGCAACAAAATATTTAAACAAGAAGAAGTCTTGCAACATGTTCCAGAACTGAGTCGGATTGTCCTGCTTTTCCTGTATATTTCTAAGATCACTCTTCTCACGTATGTGGTGTATGTGCGATAGGCGGCCTTCGAGAACCTTTAGCGGATCTACATCGGCTTCTGGTTCCGCATCATCAGAAACCGGACAGTTTTTACCATATGACGAGGTAATATCGGGAATCTGAATTGTTCCCGTTTTAAAAAGTCGATCGCACATCGCTCTCGTATGCAGGTAATACTCGCGCGTTACATTAGGCCGCTGATTGACGACAAGGCCCGTTACGGTTTGCCTGCTTGAATACGCACTCATCCGTGTTTTTGACGGGTTAGGCGGCAGGTTCGCCCGCCCAAAGATCGCTGCAAGCTCAGGAGCGATTGACCACCCTTGAGGATCAGCCGGCGTCATTATCGCCACATCAGCAGGAAACTCGCGTACATTGGTCGAGATAGTTATGTCGTCTGCATAGCGAGTATATCCACATCGCCTAGGCCGTAGAAATCTCGCCATGCGGTTATCAAAGAATTGCGTGAGAAGGTTAGCTATGTGAGGCGACGTAGGACTGCCTTGTGGCAAAACATTATTAAAACAGACTATCTGAGCTATAGTTGTTGCCACTGCAGGCTGCAGAGCAAAGTCTCGATCATTAATGAAAAATGCTCTAACTCGGCCAAAATTATACTGATCGAAGAAGCTCTCTATATCTATGTTAAAAACAAACCTCTTGCCTCTGTGCGCATTTGCGTTCTCGTATATATTGACGCCCCGCCTGAACCCGGAATGGAGATTGCGCTTAAGCCCTGAGGCTGCGCTGATATCATCTTCGCATTGATACAGAAGATCCAGAAGGCGCCCCTGAAGCCATTTTAGTGGCGGACAAGGAGCTTGAATTTGGCGCGTGCCGCCGCTCTTCTTGCTTATACAAAAGCTAGTATATTTTGCCGCATCAGGAATTTTATAAAGAGTATATGACAGCTCACTTGGCTTAACACCAAGCAAAACCGCGAGACCTGATCTACTAGTACAGGATTTAAGGTCATCGAGCATTTTGGACCGTGAACACTCTTATGCGATATCATCGTCAATCGATCATCATAACATCATATCATCATGATCGCATCATAGCAGCAAGCGCTGCTCGCGTACTTCTCAACTGCCAAGAAACTCAGCAGAAAATTCTGTTCACGGTCCTAGTCACGTCATAGGTCGGCACGTCCTTACTTGGCAACCCCACCGGAACTATGTGGTCGTGGCCTCAGCCCATTGGCCAACTTGGCGACGTAGCGGCCTATACGCCAGCGCCTTTCGTGCGACCGGGCCAAGATTCCGGCTGAAGCCACTACGCTTCCCCGTTATCGTTCCCTGCGGCGAGGGCCTGATTTGCCACATGCGGGCGAAATGCGGGTCCATTCCTTTCAGCACATAACGCTTGGCACCTATGAGATTGTAGATCCGTCGATGTTTGACGGTGTTGGCATCTATCTCGCCGCCCGTCGTTGTCGCCACCCATACGGGCACCATTCGCCAAAACTCGCGGATTAAGCCTCGGGGGATATGGACAAGCCAATGCACGGCGGTCTGTCCACCAGCGGCTTCGAATGCCCAGACATATGTTGGAGGGCACGCGTTCTTGTTCTTTGGGTGGCGGCGGAGCCAGCGAGCGAACCAACTCGCCAGCAGGAGACGGAACTGTGCGCTAGCCTCCTCGGGCTTGCTATTGGTTTTGCTGTAATTGATCGTGATGAATTGGTTGAGGGAGCAGCCAACGAGATCCGCGATGCGTGTCGCATGGTGCAGATTTGCCGCTGGCTTCCGTCCGATCTGCACGCTTTGACGGTACTGACCTCCGTTCACGATTAAACCCCTCTCTGTGCTCCTATGTTCTTACCTCGGCCATATATACTATGGAAGCCTCTGGGCTCGCGATTTGCCCGATCAGCTACCGCTCAAACGTCGGCGCGCTTTCAGGGCTAGTCGCCCTTCGCTAAAGCCTAGACCCCGACTGCCGCGCGTTGTTGCCCGCGCCGTAATGTCCCGGGCGCATAGCTCCTCGGCATATGTCTCCCGGTAACGTCGAAGATCTGACGGACCTGGTGAGAGAGGCCTACCTTCTTCGTTCCGATATTGGACCAGGAATTTGACGAAGGGGCCGTTATGGTCGCCAGCTACCCAGACGTGCTCGCGATCGCCAAACTCCCTTCGGGCCAAGGCAAGTGCTGCACCCTGGTTCCCGACAGCATCGGTGCCAGCAGACATTGACAACGTAAGAGCCATGGCTATCGCGGCTGGCTTGCGCCCGTCGTCGAAAGTGATCGGTTCCCAACCTTCTACGAAGTCTGAAACCATTCCGGGCCAGAGATTCCATGGCTCAGCATCTATGTCGTAGAAATCCGCATAGTGCGGCTGACCTTGTTTAAACATCGCGGAGAAGTGCCGCTTCAAGGCCTTCTTATCCGATATGGTCTGCACCCGCGCGACCACCTCCGCCGAAGCAGGTGTTGTATCGATAGGTTCTTTACCCACTGCTCCGTCCAGTTAGGAATGTCATCAACGGCCCTTCGATGCTCGGATGATATCCGCTACGAAAGGCATCGCAATCGATAAGGTCGCGACAATCGCGCCCCACGCCGGATGCCCCGCCATTATCAACAGGCCGCTCACGCCGCCGCCAGGAAGGCTCAGTGATTTCATAGCGGCATCTTTGCCGTATTGCTGAAGCAGGGTTTACGGCGGATTTTCGCACCTGGCTTAACCACAGACGGACTCCGGGCTTCAAATTGATGAAGCGACCGTCACCGCCTGGGACTGAATTTTGGCCATGAATTCGATTCAGGGTCAAGAGATGAGCCCGCCGCCTGGGCGTGCGTTACGCTATCAGCCAAGGCGACGCCGTGAGATAGTCACCCACCGCAATCTCGATCGTCGGCCAGCGGCTAAGCGAATGAGCAGGTTGGCGCATCTGCTCGCGGCTGATGGAGCCTCCGCTCGCCAGCACCGTGTGCCAGAATACCAGCGCACGCGGCACCCATCCCACGGTGCTGGGCGGCACGATCCCCATCCAACCATGCGCGTCGGGCTCGGTGTAGGTGGTGGGATCGACGCCGCCATAGAGCCAATCGCGCTGTTCTGCCTCGGGCGGAGCATCGGTGCGCGCCTCGGCATGGATAGCTTGGTCGAGCAAGGCCACGATCGCCCGCCCGTCCGGATCGGTCACAGCATCCATCTCTATTCTCCCGCCTTCACATCGATCGCGCAGCGCACGGCCTTTTTGGCCTTGGCGGCCGACTTGCGGCACGCCTCGATCGCGTCATGGTTCGCGCGCACGATAGCGTCACCGGCAACGATCCCGCGCCACCCATCCGGATTGGCGACGCTCGCCAGGCGTTGCCCCGCATCCCACATATCCGTGTCGAGCGTGCGCGCCGCCATCCGCTCGGGCCAATGCCAGCTCGCCGGCATAGCCCGTGCGACGATCCCAGCGAATACCGCCCATACGACAATCCCCACCACTAAGCCGCCTATGCCGTACAGGAAGATCCAGCGGTTCTGCTCTTCGCCGGTGCGCGCGGAAGCGACCATCTGCCGCATGTCGCGGGTCGCCTGATCGAGTGCAGCGCGGCCTTCAGTGAGAAGCCGCTGGTCCTCGCGCCGGGCTTGAAGGGCAGCCGACACGATCTCGTTCGCCATTTTAGGCGGCGTCATCGCCAACATCGGGCTTTCGACGATGGGCTCCAACTGCTCGGTGAGGACGGTCAAAATCCTCTCGGTACGCGCTAGCGTCGGCTCATAGTCGGGGATCTCGATCGTCTCGCGGGCCGTCGCCAGCGATCCCACCGCAAGGCGGAGCAAGGAAACCTCGCCGCGTAGCCGCTCGAACGCCGCTGCCGGATCGTCACCGGCACCATCCTCGTCGCGATACCCGTCCTCGTCCATACGTGCCTCCCTATCGGCCAAGTCCCTGTTCGCGACCGCGACTGAGCGCCTGGGTCAGATCCCGGCTCAACTCGCGCCCCATATCCCTCTGCAAGCCGAGTTCCGGTCGGCGGTTGCGAAGCACCGATTCCATCTGCGGATCGCGCTCCAACCCTTTTGCCATGCGCTCCAGCGCCTTGGTGGACCGATCAACGCCGGCTTGGTCGCCGCGTCCTTCCGCCTGGCCCCGCTGGCGCTGGATGCCCTGCCAATTCTCCACGAACCGATCGGCCCGCAACTGCGGGTCGGCACGCACGCGCGTCTCGTGCGCCATCGCCTGGATCGCCGGGCCGGACGCGCCCTGCGCCGCATCACGGATCAGCCCCGGATTGCGCTCGAGGACGGATGCGAGGTCGCGCGATGCTTGCGGGCGGATCTGATCGAGCGCGGCTTGCGCCTTCTCAAGCGCAATCCTCTGATGCTCAAGGACGGGCCTTCCTTGTGCGCGCGCTTCCATCATCGTCACGGCCGAGCGTGACACGCGCTCGACGGCGCCGGCCAAACCTTGGTCCGAAACGAGGTTTCGCGCCTTGGCAGGGGTGGGTGTCGGTGAGCCCCCGAGCTTCAATCCGTCGAACATGCTCCGCTTGCGGCCCGCTGTGTCTCCAGTGGTCGCCGCGACATCAGGCCGGAACACGCCCCGCTTTTGGTCCTCGAAAGCACGAAGCGATGTGCCAGACGGATCGACCGCGGCCGGATCAGCGCCCCCGACGCCCGCGGCCGGCATCTCCGCGCCGGAAATCTCAACGCCGGTTCGTGCTTTCGCGGACCATTGCTCGCCGGCCAAGCCACGCCGATCGGCGAAGGCCCGAACGCCCTCGGCCGGATCGCGCCCATAGTCCGCCGCCATGTCCTTGGTCCGCTCGCGCGACAGGGTGCGGACAAGGCTGCGCTGGTCGTCGAAATCGTCGCGGCCATAATGGAGCTGCACGCCGTCACGGTGCCGGGACAGCGCCACATAGGCGGAATGACGATCCATGCCGGGCGTCGCCAGCACATGCGCGCGATCGACCGTCACCCCCTGCGATTTGTGGATGGTGGCGGCATAGCCATGATCGACATGGGCATAATCCTTCAGGTCGAAGGCAACATCGCGCCCGTCATCGAGGCGGACCGCCATGCTGGTCGGCGACACCCGCTCGACCGTCCCTAGCGATCCGTTCTTCACGCCAAGGCCGCGCTCGTTCTTCAAGAACATGATGCGGTCGCCGTCAGCGAAGTCACGGGCGCCGCGCTCGGCCGACACGCTGACATCCTCGCCCAGCTCGCCCGACGCGCGCAGCCGGTCGCGCGCGGCCAGATTGAGGTCTCGCACCTCGGCGTTGGTGTGCGTGAGGATGATCCGGGTCTGGTCGCGATCGGCGATACGCTGCGAGTCCCATTGGTCCACCAGCTCGCCTCGCGCGCCATCGCGCGTGTCGGCCGCCTGGACCATGCCGTGCTGTTCGTAAGACTGGACCGCCTCGGCCGTGCGCCCGGTCGCCAGCGCCTTGGTCGCGTCGCGCTGCCAGTCCTCGTGCTGCCGGCGAATGGCGGTGATCTCGACGGCGCCATGCTGCTCAGCGATCGATCGGAACGCAGCGCCGGCCTCGATCGCCTGCAACTGCTCGGGATCGCCCACCAGCACCACCTTAGCGCCGGCTTGGTCCGCTGCCGACAGCACCCGCTCCATCTGGCGCGTGCCGATCATGCCGGCCTCGTCGATCACCAACACATCGCGCGGACCAAGCTGCTCACGTCCCTGCGCCCACTGATATTCAAGGCTAGCGATCGTCCGCGATGCGATACCTGAACCGCCTTCCAGATTCTCGGCCGCGATCCCCGACAGGGCAGCACCGCGCACGGTGTAGCCAGCATCCTCCCATGCCTCGCGCGCGACACCGAGCATCGCCGACTTGCCGGTGCCGGCATAGCCGACGACGGAAGCGAGCCCATCGCGCTCGGTAATGCGTCCGAGCGCGTCACGTTGCTCGGCCGACAGGGACAGTCCCCTACCCTCGGCCGCCTCAAGAGCGCGGTACACATGGGGGGCGGCAACGAAGTGACCATCCGTGGCGGCGAGGCTGTCCCCTGCCCGTTCAAGTCGCTGCTCGATCGCGATCATCTCGCGCGACGTGAAGCGGTCCTGCCCCTTCCCATCTTGCCCCAGCGCCACCAGCTCGGGCGACGCGCGCACCGCCCCCATCACCTGGTCGAACTGTTCCTTCCCGTCCGAATGACGATGCGCAAACATCGCCAGATCGCGGGTCGTGAAGGTTGCCTGCATCCGCGTGATCGCATCGAGCGCCACGCCCGGCTCGGCAATGATCTTCGCGCCATTCTCGCGCGCGATCCGCCGATGATCGTCGGCGCGTTCGGCATCCTCGCCGCGATCGAGACGCCGCATTCCTGCCGGCCCGATCTTGTGCTGGGGCTCCAGATCGATCCCCTGCGCCTCCAAGGTACGATGGTCGATCCGCGCATCGATATCGAGTTCGGACAGGCGCTCGTTGACGTGATCTGCCCACGCCTCGCGCCACTCCTGCAAAAGCTGGGTCGCGTTCCACTCGCGCACCTTCGCGCCGAACCCATCAGGCCCCACCTCGCGCATCGACAGCATGACATGCGCGTGCGGCTTGGGGCTTCCGTCCTCCGCATGATCCCAATGCACATTGAGATCCGCGATCATCCCGCGATCGACGAATTGCTCCTGTACGAAGTCGCGGGCAAGCGCGACGCCCTGCTCCTGGTTCATCTCGCGGGGGATCGAAAACTCTACCTCGCGGGCAAGCTGCGCGTCCTTACGCTTTTCCCCTGCCTCGACTGCATTCCAAAGGGTTTCGCGATCGGCGAGATGCGCGGGTGCACCTTCCGGCAGCATCACTTCCGAATGAACGACACCGGCCTTGTTTGAAAAATCATGGTCGCGTCCGATCCGTTCATCCGACAGGCGCTCGGCAGCACGATAGGCTGCGGACGCGACCGCGCTCGATCCGTTCGCACGGCTGATCACCTTCGCAGAGAAATGGTAGATCGCCATGACAGCTTCTTACCTGCTTCTTCTGAGTGCACGTCGAAACGACGTATAAGCGCGCACTCTCACTCTCTCGCGTTCGTTGTGACTGACCGTGCCAATTTCCCGACAAGCTGTTTTGTGCGGATCGATTCCGCATGGCATCGTCCGGTCTTCGATATTGCCGGGAGACTGCAATGCGAAAGGTCCGCGACTATGATGCGGAGCTGAAAGCGCTGAATGACAAGGCTCGCGCGCTCAAGGCTCAGAAGATCCAGCAACTCGGCGAGCTGGTCGCCGCAACCGGGGCCGATGCGCTCGATACGGGTACGCTCGTGGGCGGCCTCCTTCATATCCTAAAGGAAGCTAAGGCGCCTGCGGTGCAGGAGGCGTGGCGCTCCGATGGCGCGGCCTTCTTTCAACGACGGGGACGCAAGGCTTCGGGATCATCTGGCAGCGACGGACAAGGCGCTGGCGCGGGTCGCGCAAGCGACGCGCAGAGCTGAAGGCGGACAACGGCGAACCGATACGAGGGAGTGGGTGGTGGAACGTCGCACGCGCACCCGTCACCTGATCGAGCTGGGTGGCCTCGTCCAGAAAGCCGGTCTGGTCGATCTCGCCGATGACGATCGCGCCACCCTTTACGGCGCGATGCTCGACCTGGTGGCGAAGGCGCGCAGCGATGATGCCGGGGATCTTCTCGCGCTTTGGAAGCGACGTGGCAAACGCGCTTTCGACGCGGAGGCGGAGACCAAGGAGGACAGGGTATGAGTACCGATCTCGGCGAATGGATGATGTGGGGCCATGCAGCCGCCAGCATCACCTTCAACGATCCGGTTTGGGCCGCACAATCCTATGAGATGGATCGCGGCGAGCGCCAGCGGAACGACTACGACCCACCCCTGCCCCGCCATTTCGTCGACGCGTTACGCGAGCGTCAGCGTCGTTTAAACGGCCTCGCCGATCGCATGGCGGCCGAAGGGCGAAATGACGTTCCGCCTGAATCCGAACCCGACGCCTGGGCGTGTCCTCAAGTCCCTCCGTTCAATCAAGGCAGGCCTGTCGCGGGTGGCATCCGGTGGGTGCCAGCGGCATTGATGGCGGAGTATCGATCGCTCTACCTGACCCCCCTCCCGACCTCGGGCGACGCGCGTCGCGAGGTGACATCCGGAGAGGCCTGACATGATCTGGGTGAGGCTGACCGGACGCGCTTTCCGCAACATGCTCCGATGGGTCGCACGAGATCCGCTAAGCGCCGTCCACGCAATCCTGTTCAGCCCGATGCGGGTGCTGAAGCATCTCATCGGCGTGGTGGTAATCTTTCTAGTGGCAACGCTGGTGCTGAGCAGCGCGAGCACGTCCCTCCTCTACTTCGCCAAGGTCCGGGATGGATCGCCCATCGGGAGCATCGTCCAGATCGGCACGATGCTCATTCTGGTCGGTCTGCTATTTCGGGCGCTCGTCAAACCGATGGTGATGCGTTTTGGCTTCGAAGGCGGAGACAGCGACACGCATGGCTCGGCCCGCTTCGCGACCCGCGACGAAACCCGCGCCCTTGATCGCACCGACGGCCTGCTGATCGGCCGCGACCTTAAGACCAAGCGCCTCATGCGCTATGCTGGCCCTGCCCATCTGTTGACGATCGCTCCGACGCGCAGCGGCAAGGGCGTCGGCACGATCATTCCCAATCTGCTCGAATACCCCTTCGGCCTGGTCTGCATCGACCCCAAGGGCGAGAACGCGCGGATCGCCGCGCGCCAGCGGTCCCGCTTCGGCCCGGTCCATATCCTCGATCCCTTCGGGATCACGGGAGTCGTCGGCGCCGCTGCCTATAATCCGCTCGATCGTATCGACCCGCAGGGTCTCGACCACGCCGATGATTGCATGACGCTCGCCGACGCACTGGTCCACGATGCCCATAACGAGATGAGCGAGGCGCACTGGAACGAGGAGGCCAAGGCGCTGATCGCCGGCCTGCTGCTCCACATTGTCGAGACAGAGCCGCTGGCGACCCGCACGCTCGCCACGCTGCGCGATCGGCTGACATTGGCACCTGCCGCATTCGAAAAGCTGCTCAACGACATGCAAGCACAAGGCGGCCTGGTCGCGCGCGCCGCCAACCGACATCTCGGCAAGTCCGATCGCGAGGCGGCCGGCGTATTGTCTTCGGCACAGCGCCATACCCATTTTCTCGATAGCCCGCGCATGACGGCGGCGCTTGGCCGATCCGATTTCGCCTTCGCCGATATCAAGTCTGCGCCCGCCACGATCTTCCTCGTGCTGCCGCCCGATCGGCTCGACACCTATGCGCGCTGGCTCCGTCTGATGATCGCCCAGGCGTTGACCGAGCTGGCCCGCGTACCAGGCAAGGCCCCGTGGCCGGTCCTATTCCTGCTCGATGAGTTCGCGGCGCTCGGACACCTTGAGCCTGTCGAGCGCGCGATGGGATTGATGGCCGGCTATGGCATCCAGCTTTGGCCGATTTTGCAGGACATCCACCAGCTCCGCGCGCTTTACGGCCAGCGCGCCGGCACCTTCCTGTCCAATGCCGGCGTCCTTCAGATCTTCGGTGTGAACGATCAACAAAGCGCGCAGCTCGTCTCGGATCTGCTCGGCCAGGAAACGGTCGTGTTCGAGACGGTGAGCCGCGCGATCGACGCGGAGGAGTCCGGCCTCTCCTTCACCCAGCACCATACCGCCCGCGCACTGCTGACGCCGGACGAGGTTCGCACGCTCAAACCCGACCGCCAGCTCCTCTTCCTTGCCGGGCAGCGGCCGATCATCGCGACTAAACTGCGCTACTATGCCGATCGCGAATTTGCCGGGCGGTTCGATCAAGCCTGAGCGCCGCTGTCGCATGTCCGATATGGGATAGAGGAATAGGGAAGCCCGCAACCTCGTTTGAGGCTGAGCGGCCTTCCCTGGGACGCTGCGAGGGCAATTTGATCCCGACCTCGCCCGACTCCTTCCTCGCCAAGCCTGCGGCCGTTAGGCCGCCTTGTGACGGCGTTAGCCGGCACGAAACTATAGCGCATCGGCCGAAGGCCGATTCCGCATTCCCTTCTGACGGTGTTGTTGCGCGATGCGCCATTGGTGTGCGAGGCGATGTTATCCACAGGTGAAAGGGTTCGGGACTACCCCAAAGCTCACCAATGCCCTTCAGATTCTTCTAATTCTTCTAAGTTCAAGATTCAGGGGTACGCAAACCCGCAGAAAACTGCGGAAAATTGGCTCCAAAAGTGAGCTTTGGGGACGAGTCGCGTGAGTGTTGGGGTAGCCTACGGTGAGGGATGGGGTATCCAAAAGTGAGTGTTGGGGTGGGCTGCGGTGAGCTTTGGGGTATCCCGCATATCATCGGTGAGTTTTGGGGTATCTCCGCGCTAGATGTGAAAAACGAGCTGTCCATATTGCCTAGCTCACCCTTCATGCTAAGTGTGAGCCCGCCCAACTTGGTGGCTCACCCGTGGATGGTGCCATGTCGCAGACCGCTGTTGCTGATCCGTCCATCAGGACAATTGCCCAAAAAGGGCGCGGAAATCCGTTCGATCCCGCCAATTATGGCGAGATCGTCAAGCCGGGCGAACTGGTCGATATTGTCGAGCTGACCCCCCTCACCCTCGCCGATCGCCGCATCTATAACCTTCTGATCGCGAACGCTTGGGATCGGATCGACGAGCCGATCATCCACCGGATCGCGAAGACCGTCCTCAAGGGCACCCACCAGGGCAATGAGCGGGTGGAAAGCTCGCTTCTGCGGTTGATGGGTACGATCGCGATCGTCACGATCCGCAAGGGCGGCAAGGCCTTCCGCCGTCGCGTCCAGCTCCTCGGCCCGAGTGACGAAAGCCTCGAAAAAGACGGCTTCCTTCATTACCGGATTCCGGAGGAGCTGATCGAGATCCTGCGTAACAGCGAGGTTTACGCCCGGCTCAAAACGCAGGTGATGTACTGTTTCGAGTCGAAATATGCGCTCTGCCTGTACGAGATGATCGAGCGTCGTATCGGTCTCGATTACAAACAGAACGAAGAGTTCACGATCGAGGAAATACGGGGCCTGCTGAACGTGCCTGAGGGCAAGCTGGAGCGCTTCGCTGACCTCAACAAATACTGCCTGAAGGTCGCTCAGGACGAGATCAACAAGCTCTGCCCCTTCTATGTCGACTTCAAGCCGATCAAGAATGGCCGCAAGGTTGAGCGGGTCGCCCTCTACTGGTTCCCCAAAACGTCGAGCGGCAAGCGTGACGCCCAAAGCCTGATCGAGCAGCACAGCGTGGTGCGGCGTGCCAAGTTGCGCGGCCTGGCGGCCGAGCTTCCCGTGTTGGTGGATTTCGGCCTCGCCGCCGAACGGTGAGCCCCTACCCCAAAACTCACCTTTCAGGCGGCCAGAATTTTAGCCGCTAAAATTCCTGACCGCCCTGCCGGCATGGCTTGCCGAATCGTTCTTCTTATGTTCTTTTGGCTGCCATGGATCGCGCCCTTCTCTCCTCGATCATTCTGGCGGCTCCCGCCTGGGCTCGTGTCGGCCTGACAATGCGGGATGCACAAATGCGCGAGCGAGCCGCCGATGCCTTGGCAGCGACGATCGTCGAGCGCCTGGAAGAGCCCCCTGCCCTGCCCGACCGGAACCAGCTCTGTCTCCCGATCTGACCCGGCAGAGGCTCAGGGTATTTTAGCTTGTGGACGTGTGGACACGTCCACGCATCCACATATTAGCGCTCGCCGAACGGATGCTTGCCGTGCTGGCGCATCAGCAGATCGATCGCCTCGCCTAGTAAAGCCTGGAGCGTGGTTCCGTTCTCGGCCGCCAGCACGTTGAGGCCTCGGCTGACCTCCGGGCTGAAATAGGCGCTCACCGCCTTCTTGCCCTGGCGAGCCACCGCGCGCGGCGATGGCGTCCCATCGCCGGGATCAGGCTCCGCCGCAGGAGCGGCTTCCGTAGCGCGGGCCTTTTCTACCCGCTGCTGCTTCATCGCACCGAATCTGCTCATGCCGCGCTCCGCTTGCCTCGCGTTGGTTTACGTGTGGACAGGTTCACATGTTCGCGTATCCACGTCCAGAGGGCGGCGACCTCTTCGGCCGCCTTGCCTTCGGGCTCGCTCTCGTTGGCGGCTTTCCCCTGCGCCGTGCTGTGATGGTAGATCGCGCGCTGGGTGAGCATGACCGGAGCGACCGGCACGCCCATGCCGGCGACGCCTTCACTCCCCTCGATCAGCTCGCGAGCGTCCTTATAGGTTGCCGGCGCCCGCTGCGGACCGCCCATGAACAGGACGAACGCCGGCTTGCCTGCAGCCTTGACCAGATCGGCCGTCGTTTCGACGGCCGAGAGATCGAAGGCCTGCGGGCGACACGGGATGAGAATCAGATCGGCGAGCTTGCAGGCCTCGCGCGCCATGATGTCGGCGTGCGGTGGTGTGTCGATGATAACAAGATCCGCGCCGAGGTCGGCCGCTTGCTGCACCTTGCGGGCAAGAAGGGTCGGGGAGGCGCAGTCCACGACTTCGGGGTCCGATCCTCCCCGCCACTGGCTCCACTGGCTGGCGGTCGCCTGGGGGTCGGCGTCGAGGATTAGCGTCGAAAGCCCGGCCTCCACGCCCGCTGCGGCCAGGTGAATGGCGAGGGTGGTCTTCCCGGCGCCGCCCTTCTGGCTGATGATCGAGATGGTTTTCATGTTAACTCCCCCACGTGTTCGCGTGTGAACATGTTGGATGCCTGACAGGTGGACGTGTCCGCATCTATACGTCCTCCTCGTCCGGATCGTCCAGCGGATCATGTCGCATGGGTCCGTGGTCTGGCACGGGACACAGCGGCGCGCCGGCAAGCTCCAGCCATTTGCGCGCGATCCGAGCCGTATAGCCGCAGGTTTCACATTCGCATTTGAGCAGTCTGGTGGTCTGCTTCTTAGGCGCGGTGGTCTGTCCATCCGTATCGAGGCGCGCATGGGGGAGGGGACCAACGCCATCGAGGATCGGGGCCGCAAGCGCGACGAAGCCCTCTCCGGGTGTCGTCGCACGCATCGGCCCGACGAGCCCCAAGCCGATGGCGACACGTTTAAACAGCTTCCCATGCCCGGCCGCGATGCCGACAGCGGCATGGACAAGCTCATGCGCGAGGATCGCGGCGATCTGCACCGGCATGGCATCGGGCGCGTGCGCGAGGTCAGGCCGGATAAAGATCTCGAAATGCCCGTCAGCGCTGCGACGGTTATCCCAGCATTCCCCGATCGCCTTGCCTTTCCGGCCTGCGCTGGTGAAGCCGATCGCCACCCGGATGCGGCCGGGGAGGGGGGCTCCCAACCCCTCGAACAAGGGCGCCATGCCCAGCGCGACCGCGTTCAGCCACGCCTCGCGGTTATCATGGATCATCGTTCTTCTCCTTCGCATCGGCCGTCAGGGCGATGGCCTCGGCCATCGGCCCTGCCTCGTGGCGAACAGCCGGGGGCGAGGGGGGCAGCGAGAATCCATCGGGGTGGTGCGGGCGCAGGGAGCGCTAGCGACTGAGCCACGGCCCGGTGGATTGTCGTTGCTGGGGAGAGGGGGCGGAGCGCCCCTTTCCCCTCTGACAAGATATCGTTGCCGGCATTGCCGGCAGCCTCATCGCGAGCGGCGCTCGCCTGCGCGAACGATCGTCACCCCGAAGGGGCGGAGACGCGTCCACGCGGCTCTGTCGGAGCGGAACGCGAAGATAGAGCGTGGTCCGCTAGGACGCGCCCGACCACTGCTCACAAGCTCATCGCCAGGCGATCACCTCTGTCCAACATGTCCACATGTTCGCGTGTGGACATGTCTTCGGAGCAACCAAATCCAACGGAAATATCCGATAGGTTATTGACGGTATCGAACGCATCGTTTATTCCCGATATATGATCGATGATGACGCTCTCGCCTCGCTTGCCGCCCTCGCGCATCCGACCAGGCTCGCGACATTCCGCCTTCTTGTGCGGCATGAACCTGATGGCCTGTCCACGGGCCAGCTCGTCGAGGCGGCCGGGCTGACGCAAAGCACCTTCTCGACCCATCTCGCGGTGCTGGTGAAGGCGGGGCTGGTCACGCCTGAAAAGCAGGGCCGCCAGATGATCCAGCGCGCCAATATCGACGCGCTGCGCGCCCTCATGCTCTTCCTCGCCAAAGACTGTTGCCAGGGCCGTGCTGAACTTTGCGAGCCGCTGCTTGCCGAACTCACCTGCTGCTGATGGAGCCCGCCATGTCCGACAAGGTGTTCAATGTCCTGTTCCTCTGCACGGGCAATTCTGCCCGTTCGATCCTCGCCGAAAGTGCGCTCAACAAGCGCGGCGGTAATTTCCGCGCCTTCTCGGCCGGGAGCCACCCCAAGGGCACGGTCAATCCCGATGCCATCGCGCTCCTGGAGCGGATTGGCTATCCGACCGAGGGGCTGCACTCCAAAGGCTGGGAAGCCTTTTCAGAGCCGGACTCCCCGGTGATGGATTTCGTGTTCACCGTTTGCGACGACGCAGCGGGCGAAGTCTGTCCGATTTGGCCCGGACACCCGATGACGGCCCATTGGGGTATCGAAGATCCCTCGCATGTCGAAGGCAACGAGATCGAGCGCGAGCGCGCTTTCGTGAAGGCCCTGCGCTATCTCGAAAACCGGATTGATCTGTTCACCGCGCTCCCGATCGGTAAGCTCGAAGAGCGTGTGCTTGCTACCAAGCTGAAGGACATCGGCCGCACCGAGGGCGCGACCGTCGAGCGTCTGGAGGACGCCCGATGAGCGGTCCCGTCGATATCGTCGTCTATCACAACCCCGAATGCGGCACGTCCCGCAACACGCTCGGGCTGATCCGCAATGCTGGCATCGAGCCGCACGTCGTCGAATATCTCAAGACGCCGCCCACGCGCGAGCTGCTGGTCCAGTTGATCGCGCGCGCTGGGATCACCCCGCGCGAGCTGCTGCGCGAGAAGGGCACGCCCTATGCGGAATTGGGCCTCGCCGACACATCGCTGTCGGACGACGCGCTGCTTGATGCGATGATGGCGCATCCGATCCTGATTAACCGCCCGCTGGTCGTCTCGCCGCTTGGCGTGAAGCTGTGCCGCCCTTCCGAGGCCGTGCTAGATCTCCTGCCCAACGCGCAGCTCGGTGCCTTCGCCAAAGAGGACGGCCAGTTGGTCGTCAATGATGCCGGCGCACGGGTCTGAGGCGCCGAGCCCGACGCGGCTGCGCGCGACGCCGATCGGCGAATCCGACTTTGATGGGCTCGCCTTCTTCCTGGCCGGCGCCGGACTGCCGACCGCCGATCTGAAGGAGCCGGGCCGGCTCTTCTACCGCGTCGATGCTGGCGATCTCATTGGCTATGCCGGGATCGAAGGTTCGGGTCCGGACCGACTGCTTCGCTCGCTGGTGGTGCTGCCCGATCGCCGTCGTGTCGGCTTGGGCCGCGTCGTGCTCGAACTGATCGAGGACGAAGCTGCAAGCATGGGGGTCGAGCGGTTGCACCTGCTGACCACGACCGCCGCGCGCTTCTTCCGGACGCAGGGCTATGCCGACGCGGCCCGCGCCACGGCGCCGGCCACGATCGCGGCCTCGGCCGAGTTCACCAAGCTGTGTCCGGCCAGCGCCGCCTATCTCGTCAAATACCTGAAAGACGCTTCCTGATGCCCCTGCGTGCGCTTGCCGATCCGACCGACCTTCCGAACCTCGATCGCGCCTATGCGATCGAGCGTCCCGCTCTTGGTCTTGGCGCGGGCGATCCGGCGCCCCGCATCCTGCTGCTCTACGGATCTTTGCGAGAACGCTCCTTTTCGCGGCTCTGCGTCGAGGAAGCGGCGCGCCTGCTCCAATTTTTCGGCGCCGAGACGCGGATATTCGATCCCTCGACATTGCCGCTGCCCGACCAAATCGCCGGCGACGATCACGATGCCGTGCATGAGCTGCGCGAGCATTCGATGTGGAGCGAGGGTCATGTCTGGTGCAGCCCGGAGCGGCACGGCCAGATCACCGGCGTCATGAAGACACAGATCGATCATCTGCCGCTGTCGATGGGTGGGATGCGGCCGACGCAAGGCCGCACGCTCGCGGTGATGCAGGTGTCAGCCGGATCGCAGTCGTTCAACAGCGTCAACACACTGCGCGTCCTCGGTCGCTGGATGCGGATGTTCACCATCCCCAACCAGTCGTCGGTCGCGATGGCGTACAAGGAGTTCGACGATGCGGGCCGCATGAAGCCGTCGAGCTATTATGATCGCATCGTCGATGTGATGGAGGAGCTGGTCCGTATCACCGTGTTGATGCGGCCCCACGCCGCCCAGCTCGTCGATCGCTATTCGGAGCGCAAGGAAGCCGGCGTGCCGATCGATCCGGCAATCGACCATTCGGCAATCGCCATAGCACCGCAGCCCGCAAGCGCGTGACGCAAGCCAGCGGCTCAGACTGGTGGCTGCTCCTATCCGTCCGGCCTCGATCTGAGGCCCCGAGAAAGATGTCCTGATGATCGCTGCGATCCTGATCTTCCTGCTGACGATCACCCTCGTTATTTGGCAACCCAAGGGGCTCGGCATTGGCTGGAGCGCGATCGGGGGCGCCGCGATCGCGTTGCTGGCGGGCGTGGTATCGCTCCATGATATCCCGGTCGTCTGGCACATCGTCTGGAACGCGACCGCCACGTTCGTGGCGGTCATCATCATCAGCCTGCTGCTCGACGAGGCCGGCTTTTTCGAGTGGGCGGCGCTGCACGTCGCACGCTGGGGCAAGGGCCAGGGCCGCAAGCTCTTCGCGCTGATCGTGCTGCTCGGTGCGGCGGTATCGTCACTGTTCGCTAATGACGGCGCAGCGCTCATCCTGACCCCGATCGTGATCGCGATGCTGCGCGCGCTCGGCTATGGCGACAAAGCCACGCTCGCCTTCGTCATGGCCGCAGGCTTCATCGCCGACACCGCGAGCCTGCCGCTGATCGTCTCGAATCTCGTCAACATCGTGTCGGCCGACTTCTTCAACATCGGCTTCGGCCGATATGCGATGGTGATGGTCCCGGTCGATCTCGCCTCGATCGCGGCCACGCTCGCCATGCTGATGCTCTATTTCCGCCGCGACATCCCCACGGCCTACGACGTCGGCCAGCTCCACCATCCCCAACAAGCGATCAAGGATCGTGCGACCTTTCGGGCGGGCTGGGTGGTGCTCGTGATGCTGCTGGCGGGCTTCTTCCTGTTGGAGCCGCTGGGCGTGCCGGTCAGTGCGGTCGCCGCTGTCGGCGCGATCCTGCTGCTGGTGATCGCCGCGCGCGGTCACGTCATCAGCACCGGCAAGGTGCTGAAGGGCGCGCCGTGGCAGGTCGTGATCTTCTCGCTCGGCATGTACCTGGTCGTCTATGGCCTGCGAAATGCGGGCCTGACCGGGCAAATCTCAATCCTGCTCGATCGCTTCGCACAAGGTGGCATCTGGGGTGCTGCGATCGGAACCGGCGTGCTGACCGCCGTGCTTTCCTCGATCATGAACAACATGCCGACCGTGCTTGTCGGCGCGCTCTCGATCGACGGCACCCATGCGACCGGCGTCGTCAAGGAAGCGATGATCTACGCCAATGTGATCGGCTGTGATCTCGGACCCAAGATCACCCCGATCGGCTCTCTGGCGACGCTGCTCTGGCTGCACGTCCTCGGCAACAAGGGCATCAAGATCCAATGGGGCTATTACTTCAAGGTCGGCGTGGCGATGACCTTCCCGATTCTGCTCGTCACCCTGGCCGCGCTGGCGATCCGGCTCAGCACCACATGAACCGACAGATATTAGCGCGCTCATCACACGTGGACATGTTCACATGCTGACACGCACACCGATATATGCTAGGGCGGTCGTCAGAGCTGGACGGATACCTGCCACGTCGTGGACCTCGATCGCGCTAAAATGCTCGGGATATCCGTGATCAACAGCTCTCCCGTCACCTTATTGAACAACGCTACTTGATGCCGGCTACCAAGCTGGTCAGCGGCCGATATCTCGTTTTCGGTGAGCGCAAAAAAGAACCCGCCAAAACCGGCCTTCACCCGGCCCTGGTTGGCTGTTTTGATCTCGATGAAGATCATCTGGTCGAGAACTGATCGTATGCTGAGCGGGTCTCCAAAATCGACGCTCTCAGTCACTGCGATAGCATCGAAACTAGATGGCTTGATGTGAATGCCAGTACGAGCCAGCTCCTCTAGAAGTAGCTTTAGTGACGCACCTTTCGGCCTCGATATCCATTCTGAGGCTGTGGCAATGACATGCGACTCTCCCGCCGCACCTTTTGCATTCGCAAGCCTGG
Organism: Sphingomonas sp. AP4-R1; assembly: GCF_013113735.1. Lineage (NCBI taxonomy): Bacteria > Pseudomonadati > Pseudomonadota > Alphaproteobacteria > Sphingomonadales > Sphingomonadaceae > Sphingomonas > Sphingomonas sp. AP4-R1. Next base: position 2,430 of record NZ_CP053347.1, on the reverse strand, counting down.
CCAGATGCGTCTTTCTGGCCAGGATCAGCTCGACAGGCGTCACGACGCCACGCGCGGCTCGTAATCCAGCTCAGGAAGAGCGAGCGCAGGGGAATCCGATGCCCATTCGAGCCGGCGGGTCTTGCTCGCCAGGTCCGGTGCGCTGGTAACGAAACGCTCGTCATGTCGCAGGTAGAGCGTCTCGAAGAACCGCTCCAGCCGAAGCGTACTTTCCGGCGCCGGATAGCTGTCGAGCAAGGTGCCAAGAGCACTCGGCTCCATCTCGACCATACCAAAGCCGATTGCTTCATAGCGACTGACATCGTTCCGAATGCCTCGTCGGCCGGTCATCTCCCGCAAAGCATTGTGAAACCGCATAACCAGCGCAACGGGTTCGCCACCTTCACCCATAGCAATATCGTTTTTGGTCAGCGCTCGGCCGGGCTGCTTTTCCTCGATTGCTTCGGCTTCTGCTGCTTCCGCCAATGCGTCCTCTAGAACGGAATCGACTTGCCGATTGGCGCGCAACACAACCAGGTAACCGAGCACAAGAGCCGGGTAGGTGATGTGTAAATTAGTGCATTCGCCAACTGTCTCTTCAAGCCGATTGGTCAAGTTTCGAAGCGCTGCAGTCACGCCCTTACAGGATACCGCCAGCACGGGGCCGAGCCCATCACGGGTTACGACAACGTCCACATTTTTTGTCTTGAGGCCACCCAAGATAGTGCGCTCGCCGCCGCCAGCTTTACTCTCATCATAGTGGAGAAGAGGCGGCTTTCCGGATCTCGTTTGGATGCGAAAAGGAGGGCGTGGCGTGATGTCGGCTGGATCAAACCCACCCTCCAAGACAAGGCGGCAGGCTACATACCAATGTAGCGGTTTAATCTGGCCTGCACTCTCGATCTTTCCCTGAAAACCGGCGAAGGCCTCCAGCGCGTCTTTCTGGCTAGTCCAGCGACAAACTTCACCCGCCATAATGGCGCCAACGCTGCATGATCGAGATCCCCTCTTCAAGGATTGGCATGTTCACCTTTTTGGCTAGGGGAGGGGGCGTAAATAGCAAGCGTCCCGCCTCTCTCGGCTCTAGCTTCAACATGCCGCCGCCCAGCGGGTGTCCTTCGAGTTCGCAGCTAAGCTGCGACAAAGGCGTCCCCCAGCTCGGCAGCAATTTGGCCGCGAGCGCTCGATCACGGACACGAACGCTATGGACTGTGTTCGTGCAGGTGGCACCCGCCGTGTTTTGAACCAGGCTCGCACTGCGTCCCGACATGTAGCTCATAAAGAAATCCGGCACCTGCACGTCTGGGACAGCGTACCATGGATCACGATTACGGCATTTATAGCCCTGGCGCGCCTCTTGGCCGGCGCTGCTATCAAGATAGCGACGAACCGATGCCGACAGTTCCTGCCCGCGTTGGAGACGAAGCAGCATCACGGGCTCGTCGGCCCTCTGCCATGCTGCAACCGTAGTAGGCGTAATGGCTCGTTGGGCGAGCATCCGCCCTGTTCGCACCGTAGGATGCAAATGAGATGCCGGTATTTTCCAACGCTGCGCCTCTGAAGGACGGAGGTGGAAGAATCTGTTGTCGCCACTCACGTAGCCAATACCGACGCTGGCGAAGCTGCTTAGTCGATGGCCGCCCACATCATCCGCGAATGCACGGTACGCATCGCGAATTGCGGCGGGCAACAGATACGGCCGCAATCGCCGGTTCCAGCTATCCCGCCACTCACCGACGGCCACCTTTTCAGCCTGTTTAGGGGGCCGCGTGCTCCATTCGAACCGATCGCAGACGGTGAACGCGATATGGTCCGTCTTACCGCCAAAGCCTTCCGCATACAGAAGCCAACAATCTTCGGAGAGGTCTGGAAACAGCTTTTCGCGAACCGCGACGATCTGCACCCGCTTAAAGTGGGCCACAAGGTACTCGATCAGCGGCGAGGCATAAGGCGCATGTCCAATCTCGGCCGGCACAACGAACGCCATACGGCCGCCTGGTTTAAGCAGCGCCGCCGTCGCAACGAGGAAGGGGGCCCACGAAGACGCGAGCCCGTTGAACATCGCACCGTGAGCGCTGCAAAAAGCCAGCGCTCGAGCCCGAACCGCGCCTTTGAAGGTCTGATAACGAATGAAGGGTGGGTTGCCAGCGGCACACTCGAACCGTTCGGCGGTTGCCTCGGCCCACTGGAAAAAGTCGCCTTCGTGGACGAGAGCGCCAGGCGCACGATCAATTGCGACGTGAGCGGAAACTGGATCTTGCTCGATGCCAACACTGTTCGAGTGTTCGACTAGAAAGCGACCATCGCCGCAACTTGGATCGAGCATCCGATCCCCATCCCTACGCACCGCCCAGCTTACCAGGGCGGCCACGACCATGTTGGGCGTGTAATACGCCCCTGCTTCCTTCTGGGAGAGACGGACAGTCATGCCGCGTGCTCGAGCAGCGAGCT